>NZ_VVIR01000010.1:0-8451 GCF_008638315.1 Rummeliibacillus sp. TYF-LIM-RU47
CATTTTTGTTTAACGAACTTGTTCGCTTATCATCATCATCTATATTATTTTTTATATTTAATATATTGTTTTTATTTAATATATTATTTTGATTATCTCGACCTTTTGCAGTCTCCATTTTGGAGTCTCCATTTTGGAGTCCCCAAATTTCTCCGTATTCTTTAAAAGCGTTATCGAGAATTTCTGCTTTTTCCTCTTGTGTGAATGGTACTTTTCGATAGTAATAAACATATTCATATTTTCTACCAATACGATATTTAAATTCAATTATGTAATTATTTTCAACCAGGTCATTCCAGGCGGTTCTAACAGATTTTTCTCCATGTTTTGCAAAACGTTTATATAATTCAGTTTTATGTAATTCCCACTTTGAAGGGTAGGAAAGTAGATTGACAAGTAACCCCAGTGCTTCTAAAGAAATTGTACTTTTTCTATTTTTTTGTACTGCTTGTGCTGTTTCTATCGGTACATCAACATTGTACTGATAAGGTACCTGAATTGCTTTTGCCATAATAATTTTCCTCCAGATTTTGAAAAGGATAAAACAAAAAGACACTACTTCCCTATTAGAAAGGGAAACAGTGTCTTTTGTAAAATGTGTCAATAGTCAATAAAAAAACATCATTTTTTTTCTTGAAACTTAATAAAATATGTCCTAAAATAGGTGGTACATATATGTAAGTAACAAGAACTTTGACAAGTGTTTTCCCTAGTTTGAGTAGGGTAGACGGTTTAAGGGTGTTGGTAGCACCACTTAAACAGTTGAAGTTCTTTTTATTTATCCGTTCAGTATTTGATTACTAAAATTATACTTCTCAAGAACTATTGATGCAACGACAAAAAAATTAAATTTATAGGCCAAGTAACATTATTCTGGCTACGCCAGAATAATGTTACTTGGCCTATCTTATTATTTATTTTTTTTTATCATTTCTAACAATGCAATTTCAACTAGTTGTGATATTTTTAAATTTAATTTTTCCGCAAGCTTTGTAACCTCATTTGTTATATCCTCACTGATGTAAAATGTTTTATTTTTTCTTTTCCTAACCTTTAATCGGGCAATCTCATCATATATATCATAATTTATAGTTGTGGCCGCATGTTCCATCCGTTCGCGTATCATTTGTTTCATGATAGAAAATTCTTGTTGTGATAATCCTATTTCTTTCCACACATCTATATTAGTTTTTCTATTAGTTTCTATTAGTTGAACCTTCTCATTTAAAATCTTATTAGTTTCTATTAGTTGAGCATGCTTATCTTTTTTTTGCTCAATCCCCTTTATACTATTAGTTTCTATTAGTTCATCATTAGCTTCATTTTTAATCCATGTCTGAGTGCTTTTGTTGTATGAATAACCATTGGTATTAAGTACTTTTCCAACTGTTTTTTTAGCCGTTGGTATTCCTTTTTCACGTAACTTTGTGGCAATATCTTTAGTTGCAACCCCCGATAAAGCCATTTCAATGATAAAATTATCACGAACACTCATTATCTATTCAACTCCTAAAATATATTATTAATATTATAATAATTCATAATATATTGTAAGGCTAATAGTTTATAATAGAATTAAATAAACCCCAACATTTTGAACATATTATTTTCGATTAACATAGTTTTGTAACACATCAATCCGATTATGACCTAATTGTTTTGATATAAATTCAGCTTCACTTTTGTATATTTCCTTACCATTTACCTTAATAATCTCATCGTTCTCATCTTGAAATCGTTGCTGCGATTGGATTTCTTTTAATTTTTGGTTAGCAAAAAATTGTCTACAATTAACATGAATTCGCACGTTTCTATCGATTGTTTTAAAAAACTTTTTCGCTCCTTTGTAATCCTCTAAAAATTGTTTACGTTCTTCTACGCCCAATATGTCTTTTTGTAGATAACCAGGCAATGGCTGTATGTATTGTCCATAATCAGCAATTATACGGTCCCTGTGTCTCTCTAAGCACTCTATAACGCGCAATCGCCCACCTTTGCCCGTAGTGACGTGATATAACTGTCCATTACGTTCGTATAAGCTCTTGGAGGACGCTACTGTATGCTGCGCTCTATTTGACAACAATTCACTCCTGCGCAATCCAAAGGCCTGTCCATAATAAATCTCACGTTCGTATTTTTCGAGATGCTTGTCGTACATTTGTTTTTGATATTCGTTAGCTGCACGATTGTGGCGCACCTCGTCTTGGCGTCTGCTATGTAATCCATAATCTCTTTTTACGATTGGTTTATCCCAATGCCCCTGTGCAATCAGAATACGATTAATCATCCCTAAATCGGCCGAAATGGTCCACGCTGACAAGTTTCTATCGTTTTGTTGATGGCGAAGATACTCGCCGGCTAAATCATGTGTAATGTCCTTTATTTTGCGAATTTCGGGATGATTATCTTTTACCCAGTCGGCAAATTGGTCAGCTCGACTGATATGCGTATGTAAACTATTGTTGGAGTAAATTTTGTCATAAATCGCATGTTGTCCTCTATTAATTTTATCTTGATGTCGCGATTGTCCTTTACCTGCCTCAAATTGCTTATATAATTCCATTCTTAATTGCTGGCGTATTGTTTTACTTTTGCCCATTTTGTATCACCATCCTTATCATAATTTTTTTTAGTTATTTAATATCAGAGGGTGCGTTCTATCCATTTCGTAGAAATGGATCTTCACCACAGATGCTATTGAAAATATCTAAAAAAACGCATGATTAAATAGACTGGTATACAGTCATCTTTGTTGAAAATTGTGTTGGCTGCAACATCTAAGAGCGTAAAGTGCCCCATCCTATGCCAACAAATCCTTATTTATTAATGTTTTTCGGCTTCTTTAAAGCTCCTATAAATTTTAACCGTTCGCCCTGTCTATTCCTTCATTCACCATTTTTAATGGTGCATTTTGAATAGCCGGCTCACTCCTTCCGTAATTTTACTCCCATCGTTTAAAACATGTAACATGCGTTGCATGTTATCAGCGTGCTTTGCAGCTGATAAAATCAAACCCCATTGCAACATCTCATATCAATCCATCGAATTTATTCTCCTTTTTACTGTTTGTTATTCTCCTCCACTTAAATTTTTCAACCTTCTTAAATTTGTATCTCTATACACCTATTTTTTAATACTCTATATGCTATGCAATTTCTATTAATCAAAAATCAATTTTGCTATTTTTTGGTTTTTTTAATCAAAAAAGGCCACCCATTTATTTGGATGACTCTTTTAGTAGTATAAACTTTCATGAACCTCCTCCAAATGCTCCAATTTCTGGTATAGTAAAAAAGGAGTAATTGGAGCAAATAAAAAAAGCAACGCATTCAGATTGAATGAGTTGCTTTGTACGAGAACCTCGCACTCGGAATTGAATGAGAGGATATTAACTATTTTAATAAAAACGATGAAATTTATTCTTGTTTAAAAAAAATTTTATATAGAAAATATTATTATGAATAAACGTAATTGTCAAGGATAATTGGAGGAAGCAACATTGAGCCACCTATTTAACACATTTTATACAAGAGAAATAGATGTATTCTTTGATGAATCAGGAAAAGAAAAAGACCGACCTAACCTTCTAGGTGCTCTTTCCATACCTAAAAGGATATATAAATCCGATGAAATTCAATATCTGAATTACTTTTTAAGAAAAAAAGTTGTTAAATTTCACTGGAAAACCTATAACGGAAATCCATATGCCAAAGAAAACATCTTAAATCTTTTAGAAGTTTTCGTACTACATAAGGAATTCATCAAACTAAATGTAATTAACTATCATTACGGCTATTTAAAAGGACAAGAACTATTTTCAAAAACAGATAGAGATGCCACCATTTATTCAAAGCTTCCTGAAAGACTTATATACGGTCTAATAAGAGGCTATGGTAGTGAAATGAACATATCGTCCAGTATTTATATAGATAAATCTACAGAATACGAAGCATTAAAATTAGACGAAACCCTTGTTTCAACACTTAACAGCCACTCTTTATATCGAGGTGAAAAGTTTTATGCCAAAGAATGTAATATGTATCCTAAAAATCAGGAAATTGGATTAGAACTAACAGATTTATTACTAGGAATCATACGAACCATTATCAAAAATCCTATTATTAAAGATACAACCAGTAAAATTGAAAAAGAAAAAGTAGGTCTTACAATAGAACTTATAAATAAAAACGATAGATTCAAAGAAATATTAAGCAATATTAAGTATTATGAATGGCGAGGCAATAAAGAATTAAATGCTGTAAATTTCTCCGATTATATTTCCGCATTTATAATTGAACAAAATTATTAAAAGTCATCCAATGGATGACTTTTTTAATTTTAAAGATAGATGATGCCAGAAAACAATAGGGATGTCGCAACGATAAACTTAGTAGATATTTTTAATGAAAAATCTTTGAAATGAATCTCCATTCTTTTCACCTCCCGTTTATTTATTTCAAACTAAAAATAAATATCCTGCGGGCAAACATAATCATTTATAAATTTTTTTATAATAGCGTGGACTACCTTACAAATACAGATAATAAATTCCCCCTAAATAAAAAGATGTTCTAAACAGCTACGCTGATAGAACATCTAAAGTTAATCTTTCCAGTTAAACACTAAAATCTAGATAGTATGTTTCATCATCAATTTTGTAAATTCTTACACTGTCTCGTCCATATCTTCTCAAATCATCAGTCTCAACGAATGATTCACTTTCAAGACCTAAACGACGTCGGAAATACATCCCCATAAGGCTGTTATCCTCTCTGGTGTGTATCCCTTTACGATTTTGTTGTGCCATTACACAAATTAAATTTTCACCATCATCCGTTATAACCAAAAAAGTCTCTTTTAACGGTGGGAAAAAGTCTGGTTTTTCATCATGAATAGTTTTTGGCACTGATAAATATGCTTGATTTCTATTTCGCCCTTCTCTTTGACCCCAATTTAAGCCTGAGCGTGCCGGAACTTCACCATTTTTTGCTACTAATGATATATCTACATAATCTGAATAACTATGAGTCGGCGTACTTAAAACTTCTATTTCTTCTAGTTCATTGGTAGATTCGATAGAAGTTGTTATACCTACACGTCTAGGGGTTGCCTCATAAAAGTTAACTTCACTATCAATTGTCGGGTTATCGCAACTTAAAACATTTAAATCAGCAAATACATCATCAATATTTGCATAATTCGCTTCAACCAAAAGTTCGTTTTGTCTGATAAAACCATTTTGCGTAAAATTCGCTGACCCTACAAATACTTTAGCGTCTAATTCTTCATTTTGAAGCCAATAATACACTTTGCGGTGATTTCCTGGTCGACTAATTTGATAAGATATCGTTAAACGACCTTGGAATTGCTCCATTAAATTTAAAAATCCTCTATGATGCCATACCGCAATACCATCATGCGATACCATACCTACGACTATATCTAAAATTAATTCAGAATATGTCTCTAATATATGTTCCACATAAATTGGACTTACATAACCAGACAAGACCCTTAAATGGCGATATCCCATATTATAAGGATTTTCTATCACACTAACCTCTAAATCTTGGATTAAATACATAAAGTCACCTCCTGTTAAAAAATATCACAGGTAAGGTGACTTTGTAATGAGTTTCTATTTTATATATTCGCTAATAAAACATCTAACTGTAACTTTGCTGTTGGTTCTACATAATCATAATCTACACCAGCAAAAGATTTTAGAATGGCATCAAAAACAATTTTTGCTCCTTTAGGAGGCACTGCCATACCAACTTGTTTTCGCACAGCTTCCTTGTTACCTACAAATACAAAATCATCGGGGAATGTTTGTAAACGCGCTCTTTCACGATTAGTCAAAGCTCTTGGTTCTTCCCAGTGATACATATGTGTACCACCGCCTCCACTACCAGTAACAGTATAGGCCGGTTTATTTGGGTCTAATCTTTTATAGATACTACTTAATCTAGCACCTCGTACTTGTAACTGATACTTCTCTGGCAAACCAATATACCAAGCATTTTCGCCAGCAGGGATATGATTAAGCATCTCCACAACATGATTTTTATGTTTTGTTCTTTCATTATTGAGTGCATCTTCAGCAATCGGAGGATTACATATTGCGTCTCTTGAAGTCACATAATCTAAAGGATTAGCTGTCGTAGGCGCTGGGACTCTATATACAATTCCCTCTTCAGCTAAATCTTTACGAATTCCAACAATAATAATTCTATGTCTAGCTTGAGGAACCCCATACTCTTCAAATTTATATAAATTTGGTGTAACAACATATTCTAAATCACCATTATCACCATTTGGTTTAGTTAACTCTTTTAAAATTTTAATAAATGCTTTTCCTTCGTTTGCACTTTGTAAGCCACCAACATTTTCAGCCACAAAAAATTTAGGTCTATACTCTTTTAAAACTTTAACTCCGTAACTATATAAAGGTCCGAAGGTTCCTTCTAAACCTTTTTTTTCGCCCACTTGACTGTAATCGTTACAAGGAAATCCAAAAGCGAAACAATCTATCTCTGGCAAAACTGTCCTATCCCCTATTGGTAAACTATCAACAGGACAACAATGTACTGAGTTATCATCTTCGTTTCCACAAATATTATGGGCAAAAGTCTTACATGCGTTTATATCATAATCATTTGACCAAACATGTTGTATTTTAAAAACTTCTCCGTCATCGGCAACCACATTAGCCATTTTAGCACCCAAACTCAGTCCACCAGGACCATTAAATAATTCGCCTTTTCTAAAAATCAAAAAAACCACTCCAAAATTAAGAATATTTGTTCTAGCATATCTATATGCTAGTAAGTATAACGCACAAATACTATTAATACAAAAACTAAATTGCTAATGTATTTAAGTCCGAACTTGAGTGTATTTCGACCAACTCAGTTGCAAATAATCGTTGTTGCCTAACATTCCTATACGTTATCTAATTTTAAGCAAAAAAAAAAGCCCTAAGTAGCCCTCTAATTTATCATATTAATTTTAATAACAGAGTTTTTTTTAATAATTGCTCTTATACTTCCAAAAATAAAATTCAATATAAATATAAGCACCACATTATCTATTTTTAAAATAAAATCTCCGTTAAAAAGTTCCATTATAAAAAGCTCCTTTATTAAAACTTACTATAGCTTAACAACTTTAGTTGAATAAATACACATATGATTACAGATTTTAAGCGAACTGATTTGTACTTTTGTAGTCCAACTTACGACTTTAAATCCCAAACTGAGTGCAATTTTGCGAACTGGAGCGCAACTTGAGTGCAAATCGGCGAACTATCTTGCAGCCGTGACACGATTTGGCGAACTATCTTGCAGTTACGACATTCGGGCGATAATTTTTAGCGCCTTTTTATTTGCCGCCAATAATGGCTTAAAACAATCCATGCTAACCGTCATAGGGCGTCTAGATGGGTTTTTGTTTGGCTTTGATTTTAAACGTGGCATAACTTACCTCCTCTGACCTATGAAATCTAATGTAGGGCACATTATGTAATCTACCTATCAATAGGTTTGTATTTACCTACATAAAAACATATTTTATATGCATAGGTTATGCAATTTTAGTTGACATAACAACACATGTAGGAAGTTAACAACCTACCTCAAACGCTGGTATATCAATAATCTTTACGTTTTTACGCCATAGCGTTTTATGCAAAATTTATACATGGTTGATATATCAACGTTTTGACGGTTAGCATCACTTTAAAAAGTGCATAAAAAATGCATAAATACAGACCATCTTTTGGCTTTTACTAATAGGAATTTTTTTGTTCTTTTTTATTTTACTCAAAAAAAAAAATGGAATAAAAATTTTTTGGCTATATATATAGGTTATGTTTCGGATTTGTTTCCTTAAGGAAACTTTTAATTAGACAGCAAAAAAAATACTTGATATACTTAATGTTGTCAAAGCTTAATTTTTTCTTTTTTTAAAACCACCTGGCTAAGAGCATACTTTATAGTATGCTCTTTTTTATGCAAAGAGATTGGTTTATCCCTCTAACCAGTTATAAAATACAACTTCATTTGATATTTCCATATTACGGATTCTATTTTCTCTTGTTTCTTTAGTTTGCTCCAGTATTTTTCGTTTTTCTTCATCTAATGTGCGCCGTAATTCAAGTTCTTCCATTTTTTTAATTAATGCAGTGGATAAATAATCTCTTAAACTAATTATTTTTCCTTGGTTATATTTATCCATTACTTTACGTACTACAGAATTAAAACTACGGTCTGTTAAATCTTCTTTGGTAGCCTCTCTCAAATTACTGATAATTAAATTTATATCATTTTTGTTTAACGAACTTGTTCGCTTATCATCATCATCTATATTATTTTTTATATTTAATATATTGTTTTTATTTAATATATTATTTTGATTATCTCGACCTTTTGCAGTCTCCATTTTGGAGTC
>NZ_VVIR01000011.1:0-5543 GCF_008638315.1 Rummeliibacillus sp. TYF-LIM-RU47
TAGTAATGATGGCAAAGAGGTCACACCCGTTCCCATGCCGAACACGGAAGTTAAGCTCTTTAGCGCCGATGGTAGTTGGGGGCTTCCCCCTGTGAGAGTAGGACGTTGCTAGGCATATTAAGACACTACTGATTAACACAGTAGTGTCTTTTTTGCGTTAGGTATGTAATACCTTGTTCTTGAAATTCTTTTATATCATTCATATCAAGAAATGAAAAAACGAAATTATAATATATTAAAAATAAACATAGATAGTTATACTATGAAATATAAGAATATTTGAAATATTAGTGTATAATTTAAATTGTATTCCACATACGTATAAAATTTCTTAAAATAACAGGTAAGAAATTTTAAAGCTCTTATTTTTATGGTTAGAATTACTGTGATGATTTGTAAGGTTATTTTAATTTCCCTGTGGAAAGGAAAAAAATCATGTTAAGAATTAACAATAAAAATATTATTTCTTTTATTTTATTGATTTTTATTTCCGTCTTTACCATTGCTGGGTGTACTAATGAAAAAGGTAGTGATGTCCAACAGAATACCCCAAATAAAACGAAAAAGAATGTTAGTAGTACCAAACAACTTTAGATGGCAGCTTTACTCCACCAAACTTCCATATTGATAAATTTCAAGCTACGTTGGATAGGGAACTTGTTCACTATAAAATGATCTATAGAGTTAGCCCGACTCTTTATGATTTGTTAAAGGAAACTGATAGTAAATATTATATGGAGCTAATATTACCTAAAAGAGTTTCTGCTGTAGTGCATAAAAAGCGTACTGATTTAGTTTCTGCTCCAAAAATAAAATCGAATCATGCACTGAATTATAGTGTTGCATTTGAATTTAAGTTGACAAATTCTTTGTCTGCTAAAGGAAGAGAGAGTCTAGTGAAACATAAAAAGGGCTATGGGCTTTATATTTATAATCAAGACAAAGAACCCATCCATTATTTTGATGATATTGAACTGCTTTCTACAGTACCTTAAGGTTGAACAAATGTTACCAAATGATGGTTATAAACATAAGTAAAAGCTTTCGAATATTAAGAGCCAAGCTGTTTAAGCAGTTCGGTTTTTCTGTAAACTCTACTTCCATTGGTTTTAGAGGAGTAAGTAAAGGGATTTCCTAACAAGACTATCACTCATAATTTCTCTTTCTTAGCATATAATAAATGGACAGGTTAAAGGAGGATGGGGATGGAAGAGTGGATTGGTTATATGATGAATACATATGGTTATATAGGGATTCTTATACTTATTGCAGTAGAAAATATCTTTCCACCGATTCCCTCTGAAGTGATTTTAACATTTAGCGGCTTTCTTACAACTACATCTGATGTGACAATGACAGGCGTCATAATATTTTCTACAATCGGTTCTATGATTGGTGCTGTGATTCTGTATGGGATTGGAAGGCTCTTGGATGTGAAAAAGCTAGAGATCATTGTAGATAGATGGGGATATCTATTGCGACTTACACGCAAGGATATCAAAAAGGCGGATGAATGGTTTGCAAAGGTGGGGATATGGGCTGTACTAATAGGACGTGTTGTACCTATTGTTCGCAGCTTAATATCAATTCCTGCAGGCATGGCCAAAATGAATCTGGGCGTTTTTTTGTTATTTACTGCACTGGGATCACTCATCTGGAATAGTGTATTAGTTTATATTGGTGCAAGGGTGGGGTCTTCTTGGGGGGAAATTGTATCATATATAGATACATATTCGAATCTTGTTGTCCTTCTACTAAGCTTCCTGATTCTATTTTTTATTGTCCGCTTATTCTGGAGAAGGAGAAACGCTTAAACCTTCTTCAATATAGAAAGGCTTTCTATTTAAGAAAGCCTTTTTTTATATGTCATTATTTTAAGAAATAATCATACAGATTTTTAGCAAGTAAACAGCATGTGACCACTATAAATAAACCCCGTACATAGCTGGCACCTTGTTTTAAGGCAAAACGTGATCCTAAAATTGCACCGGCGATTTGTGCAAGCCCCATCGGTATGCCATAGGCGTAATTGACTTGGTGCAACCCCATAAACATTAAGAGGGCGGCAATATTGCTCCCAAAGTTTAAAAACCGGGCATTACCTGCAGCACTAAGAAAATCATATCCCACCATCAAGAAAGCAAATATAAGGAATGATCCTGTTCCTGGACCTAAAAAGCCATCATAAAATCCGCAAGCGAAAATAATAAGTGCAAATAATAATAGCTTAGATACTGATAATTTTTTGTATGTAGAAACACTACCCCAATTCTTTTTAAAGATGGTGTACACTGCAACAGCGGCAAGCATAAATAGCATGAGCGGCTTCAATAAATTAGGGTCTAATAAGTGGACTACCCAGGCGCCGAAAGCGGAGCCTATAAAAACAAGCGGAAAGAACTTCAAGACAGACTTCATTTCAATTTTACCTGAACGGTAAAAGGAAATGGTGCTAGTCAACGCCCCCATTGTACCAGCAAGTTTATTTGTTGCTACTGCCGCAGCGGGTGAGAGGCCTGCAAATAAGAGCGCAGGCAAACCGATTAAACCGCCGCCCCCAACCACTGAATCTATAAAGGCAGCTAAAAACCCAAAAAGAATTAGAATAATTAAAAGTGAAAAGTCCATCTCAATATGCATAAAAACCACCTTTTCTTTAGTAACTACTAAAATAGTAACTAAAATTGTTTCTGATGTAAATAGTACTTCTGAATTTGGTATGATGAGAGGAAGAGAAAGTGGGGTATCATATTGGATTTGTTAATCAAACAACTTAAAGCTATTGGATTCACAGAATATGAAGCAAAGTCATATGTATCTTTAGTGGAGCAAGGGACAGTTACTGCTTATCAGGTTAGTAAAAAATCGGGCATACCAAGGGCTAGAATTTATGATACATTGAAAGCTTTAGTGGAAAAAGGCGTAGTATTGAAGGAAGAGAAGACAGACGGCGCTCTTTATTCGCCTTTGCCTGTCGATGTATTTCTTGAAAAAGCACAGAATTCATTCCAAACCAATTTCCTTAGTATGAGCACTGCATTAAAGGAGTGCGAAAAAAAAGAAGAAAAAGGTGAAAGGCAGGTACTCACCTTAAAGGATAAATCAAGCATTATAAGCTACTGCAAAACGCTAATTAAAAAAGCTGAAAAAAGAATCGTTATTTCAATGTGGGATGATTTTTATCATGAACTAAAAGAAGAGTTAGAAAAAGTAGAATCAGAAGTGGAGATTAAAGGTCTCACATTGCATGTAGAAAATCCAGTAGGGAATGTAGATATACATCGCGTTACCCAATTCACTGAAGCACCTACAAGTAAAAAATGGTTTATCTTATCTATTGATGCGAAAAAGATGATTTACGGATCAGTTCTCGATGATAAGGAGCTAGCTTTCTATACAGACGATCCTGTTCATATTTATTTGCTAGAGGATTATGTATGGCATGACGTGTTAGTGAATCGCATAGTACGCAGGAACAAGGATGATATAGAGCAATGGATATCTAAGGAAAGAAAAAAATTTTTTAACGAAGAGTAGACTTCTACGACATACTAACAAAAAATTTACTTATAATTGCTAGAGTTGTAGAATAGTTATGATAGATAATTTTTAATACTCAGACAAAGGGGGCGTATGTATGAACAAGAGTAAAGTCGTGAGCTCTTTCATGGAAGCGGTTTCTGATATTAAAGAAGGTTCTACAATTATTGTGGGAGGGTTTGGTCTTTCGGGCATACCTGAATATTCGATTCAAGCTTTAAAAGAGCAAGGCACGAAGGATTTAACTATTGTTAGCAATAACTGCGGTGTTGATGATTGGGGATTGGGATTACTGTTGGCCAATCGTCAAATAAAGAAAATGATCTCATCGTATGTGGGAGAAAACAAAATTTTTGAACAGCAATATTTAAGTGGTGAATTAGAAGTAGAGTTAGTTCCTCAAGGGACACTTGCAGAGAGAATCCGTGCTGGAGGCGCAGGTATACCTGGATTTTATACTGCTACTGGAGTTGGTACACCGATTGCAGAGGGGAAAGAAACGAAAGAATTTGATGGGAAGACCTATTTACTTGAACGAGGCATAGTAGGGGACTTTGCTTTAGTGAAAGCTTGGAAAGCGGATACGCTTGGCAATTTGATTTTCCGAAAAACAGCTAGGAATTTTAACCCTATAGCAGCTATGGCAGGAAAAATAACTATTGCGGAGGTGGAAGAAATCGTAGAGCCTGGGGAACTTAATCCCGATGAAATTCACCTTCCTGGCATTTACGTGCAAAGACTTTTGTTGGGCACTCATTATGAAAAGCGTATTGAAAAACTTACCGTAGCAGGAGCAAAAGGATAAAGGAGGAGTGAAAGGGATGAAGGAAATACATCTTACAATTGTCAAAAGAGCGGTAAAAGAAATTGAAGATGGGATGAATGTCAATCTTGGGATTGGTATACCTACATTAATTGCTAATGAAATTCCCGCTGACTTTAATGTTTTGCTTCAATCAGAAAATGGTCTTCTCGGCATAGGCCCTTATCCAGTTGAGGGTAATGAAGATCCTGATCTGATTAATGCGGGCAAGGAAACCATCACTACAGTTCCGGGAGCTTCTTTTTTTGATAGTGCTGAATCATTTGCTATGATTCGTGGAGGTCATATAGATTTAGCCATTCTTGGTGGCATGGAAGTTTCAGAAAAGGGAGATTTGGCAAACTGGATGATTCCGGGGAAAATGGTTAAGGGTATGGGAGGCGCCATGGACCTTGTAAATGGAGCCAAGAAAGTAATTGTCGTAATGGAGCATGTAAATAAGCACGGCGATTCTAAAATAAAAAAAGAATGCACATTGCCGTTAACAGGTAAAGGTGTCGTAAATAAGCTGATAACAGATTTGGCTATATTTGAGTTTACTGCTGAGGGTATGGTGTTAGTAGAAGTGCAAGAGGGAGTAACAGTAGAAGAAATTCAAACTAAGACGGATGCGGATTTCTCTATCGCCCAGCATCTATTAGCTCAACAATAAAGAGTTAAAAATAGATCATCAAATGATGATCTATTTTTTGTTTGGACAATTTCTCGCTTTGTAATTTATAAGGTGAGATCAATATCTAGTTATTGCTTTATATAAACTAGTATAGTGTTTTCATCTCTTTTTATTTTTTTGTAAATTTTTTTCTAAAAGTAATTGACGTTTAAATTATATGGTGATATAGTAACTAAGTCGCTAAAAGATATTAAGAAAAGCAATGAATAATAACTTCATTGAAAAATATCTTTTAAAAAGTTGTTGACTAGATTATAAGTTTATGATAATATAATCAAGTCGCTAAAATAACAAGCGATAACATGAACCTTGAAAACTGAACAAGCAAGATGTTAATCATTTAAACTTACTAACAACTGTTAGTTTTAAAGTCATCATCTTAAAGATGATGCGCTAGTGAAATTTTGAGCAATCAAACACTTTTATGGAGAGTTTGATCCTGGCTCAGGACGAACGCTGGCGGCGTGCCTAATACATGCAAGTCGAGCGAATGACGAGGAGCTTGCT
>NZ_VVIR01000012.1:0-3962 GCF_008638315.1 Rummeliibacillus sp. TYF-LIM-RU47
CAAAGACGATGAGGTAGATAGGTTCGAGGTGGAAGTGTGGCGACACATGGAGCTGACGAATACTAATCGATCGAGGACTTAACCAAATTCTTAAGAACCTTCAATTCTCGTTTATCCAGTTTTGAGAGAACAAAATCTCTACATATATGTGGAGTGATGATGGCAAAGAGGTCACACCCGTTCCCATGCCGAACACGGAAGTTAAGCTCTTTTGCGCCGATGGTAGTTGGGGGCTTCCCCCTGTGAGAGTAGGACGTCGCTTCGCAATCAAGCACCGTACAATCGTACGGTGCTTTTTCATGTAGAAAAATTTTTTCCTACTATCCCTTTTGTAAAAGCATAAATTATATTTTTGATTGTTAAAGAAAACTATTTAATTTAGCAATGATCATTCACCATTCTGAATCCTGCCTCTTTCATCCTGTGCACTTTCACTTTAGAATAGAATTGATGTAACTATAAAGGGGTGAACTGTCTATTGATTCTTATTATAGATAATTATGATTCGTTTACATTTAATCTCGTACAATATATTCGCAACATTGGTGAGGAAGTAATGGTTTTGCGTAATGACCAAGTAACGATTGAGGAAATAACATCCATCAAACCTGATGCCATTTTAATTTCACCTGGACCTGGGAATCCATCAACAGCAGGAATTTGTCTGGAAGTGGTAAAGGAATTTTATCAAACCATCCCGATTTTAGGTGTTTGTCTAGGCCATCAAACAATTGCTCAAGCATTCGGAGGAATTATAAAAAAAGCTGCAAAACCTATGCATGGTAAAGTATCAGCCATTCAACATGATGCTCAGGAGATTTTCAGTGATTTGCCTTTGCCACTTAAAGTGGCAAGATATCATTCGTTGATTGTTGATGAAAAAACACTTCCCGATTGTTTGCAAATAAGTGCCACAAGCGAAGATGGAGAAATTATGGCTCTGCGTCATAAACAATATCCTGTGGAAGGGGTACAATTCCATCCTGAAGCAATCTTAACTGAGCAAGGCCAGCAAATGATAGGTAACTTTTTCAAAAATAAAATCAAAAGGAATAGACTATGCACACATTAAAAGAACAAAGAGAGCCTCTTTTATCCTTCGAATTTGCAGGCAGTGATGGGGAGATACAGCCGCTGACTTTTCGAAATCCGATGAAAATAATAAGTGCCACTACAGTAGAGGAGGTAATGGCTTGTCTAATGGAAGTGGAAAAAGCTGTAGACCAGGGCTTCTATGCAGCGGGCTATTTATCATATGAAGCTGCCCAGGCATTTGATAAAGCTATGAAAGTAAACAATAAAAGTGAAATGCCATTACTGTGGTTCGGTATATATGCTGAGCCTCTTCAAGAAACAGTAGGAAGCAACGGCCGTTATACAATAAGTGAATGGGTCCCATCTGTTTCGGTCGATGAATATCATTCAGCTATTAAATCGATTAAGGAATCCATTGAAAATGGTGATACATATCAAACGAATTATACAATACGCTTGAATTCTTTGTTTAAGGGAGACGAGATTGCATTTTTCGACAAATTAAGAAGAGCACAATCATCTAATTACTCTGCCTATCTACAGACGGGTGATTATAGTATATTGTCCGCGTCGCCTGAACTATTCTTCCATCTTAAAGGAAACAAGCTGACAACCCGTCCGATGAAAGGAACCATCAAAAGAGGAAAAACTTCAGATGAAGATGAAGCAATGGCGGATGAGCTGTATCATTCAGATAAAAACAGAGCAGAAAATGTGATGATTGTCGATTTACTGCGAAATGATCTTAGTGTTGTCGCAAAAACGGGAACTGTGAAAGTAGAAAAATTGTTTGAGATAGAACGATACCCAACAGTCCATCAAATGACATCTACCATTACAGCAGAAATCAAAGAAGATATAGCTCTTACAGATATTTTTAAAGCACTGTTTCCTTGTGGTTCTATCACGGGTGCACCCAAAATTAGAACAATGGAAATTATAGAGGAACTAGAAGGTTCTCCTCGTGAGGTTTACTGTGGGACAATCGGTTATATCACCCCAGCAAAGGAAGCCATATTTAATGTGCCGATTCGAACAGTAATGATTATGAACGAAACAGGTAAAGCCACTTATGGAGTAGGGGGAGGCATTACATGGGATTCGACTGCTGAAGATGAATATCATGAAGTAGTAGCAAAAGCTCTTTTACTTGAAGAAGAGCGCCCCCTTTTTTCATTGCTGGAGAGTCTTTTACTGTCAGATGGTGAATACCTTTTGCTAGATGAGCATTTGGAGAGACTTCAAGCTTCTGCAAAGTACTTCAACTATGAAGTAACTATAGAAAATATTCGTAGTGATTTGTTAAGACATGCAGAATCCTTTTCTAATGGAGATTATAAAGTTCGATTATTGGTCAATCGCACTGGGGAACCAGTAATCGAAGTGGAACCAATAGCCAAACAGTCTCCTGATCTTAAATGCAGATTAGCAGATCAACCTATAGATCAGAACAATCCTTTTTTATATCATAAAACGACAAATCGTGAAGTATATGCGGAGTTTCAAAGAAAGTATCCTGATTCATTTGATGTTTTGCTATGGAACAAAGAGGGGGAGCTAACTGAATTTACGAATGGTAATCTAGTTGTTGAAATGGATGATGCGTACTATACACCTCCTGTAAGCAGTGGCTTACTTGCTGGCACGTTCCGCAATTCTTTAATACAAGAGGGGAAAGTGTTAGAAAAAACGTTGACAGTTGAGGATCTAGAAAAGTGTCAGAATATCTGGTTCATCAACAGCGTAAGGAAATGGGTCCCTATCACGTTAATATGAAATTCAATACTTATTAAATAAAAATAAAAGCACAACTAGTTTTTAGTTGTGCTTTTTTAGGTACATCACTCTTGGTGATTTTATGAAATGGATGAATAGAGGTGAGTAGTGTTACTCATGCGCTTAGCCATTGCTTTGGCATAGGCACGCTTGCGCTGACGCTCGAGGTTTTCTGAGACAGTTAACCGAATGCATAATAACCGTTCTTCTTTTGGGAGACGTAGCCATTCAGAGGATTGGATTAGCATAAGAAAACTCCTTTCGATTGTACATTCCAATGAAATATTAATCCTGGCCAATATTCATCTAAGATGCATTTATACGACAAGTAAGTAATCTAGCTGATGATACAGACTCTAGCTTATGAAAAAGAAGAGTGGGTTATTCGTTTTTTTAGTGTGATTATATGGTAAAAAACTATATGTTGTTGTAACTTTCCGTCTGTAAAAGTACAGCGATGTCTTTGGTAGATAAATCAAAGAGTAATTTGGAACATATAAGTTACCAAATATAGGATGAATTTAACTAGTGAAGTTAATTTAGCCTGTTTGGTGAGAAGTTAAACATAAAAAAACTAGAATTTATTATTTAGAAGTTTTTTGAATGTGTTTTTAGTGAATGAGAGTTAGGACCTGAAATCGAATTGTATTATCTTTATGAAAGTTGAAAAAGAGGTTATACCTATGATGAAAATACGCTAGCTGATAGGTTTAAAGAGATGATAAGCTTCTGTTTTTAGAGTAAAGGGATGATAGATGTTTGTAGGACAGTAGAGGTAAAAAAATAAGTAAATTAGTTATTGACTTATATTTAAAAATATAATATTATATTTAAGTCGCAATAAACGACGAATCATTATCAATCTAATAGTTAATAATTTATTTGAATAAAAACGTTGACTTACTCGTTTAGTTCTGGTAATATTATTGAGTCGTTGTTAAAACAATATATTGAAATAAAAAAGTTATTGACAAAGACATTGAAGGTATGATAAGATATAAAAGTTCGCTAAAACAAACGAACGATGAACCTTGAAAACTGAACAAGCAAGATGTTAATCATTTAAACTACTAACAACTGTTAGTTTTAAAGTCATCATCGTAAAGATGATGCGCTAGTGAAATTTTGAGCAATCAAACACTTTTATGGAG
>NZ_VVIR01000013.1:0-562 GCF_008638315.1 Rummeliibacillus sp. TYF-LIM-RU47
GCAAGTAAGTAAGATCCCTCAAAGACGATGAGGTAGATAGGTTCGAGGTGGAAGTGTGGCGACACATGGAGCTGACGAATACTAATCGATCGAGGACTTAACCAAATTTCTTAAGAACCTTCAATTCTCGTTTATCCAGTTTTGAGAGAACAAGAAATAGTTATTCGAAAAAAGTTGTTGACTTTTCTAGAAAACATGGTATAATAATTCTTGTCCTTAAATAAATAATAGGTCTAGTAATGATGGCAAAGAGGTCACACCCGTTCCCATGCCGAACACGGAAGTTAAGCTCTTTAGCGCCGATGGTAGTTGGGGGCTTCCCCCTGTGAGAGTAGGACGTTGCTAGGCTGTAACATGGAGGATTAGCTCAGCTGGGAGAGCATCTGCCTTACAAGCAGAGGGTCGGCGGTTCGATCCCGTCATCCTCCACCATATTTATTCGCCGGTGTAGCTCAGTTGGTAGAGCAACTGACTTGTAATCAGTAGGTCGAGGGTTCGACTCCTTTCGCCGGCACCACTTAAAATGAGTCATTAGCTCAGTTGGTAGAGCATCTGACTTTTA
>NZ_VVIR01000014.1:0-540 GCF_008638315.1 Rummeliibacillus sp. TYF-LIM-RU47
TGTTAGTGCCGTCCTTCATCGGCTTCTAGTGCCAAGGCATCCGCCATGCGCCCTTAATAACTTAACCGTTGGCTTATAAAAGCCTTTAAGTTATTAAGCCTAAAAAAATTAAAACTTAATAAATGTGTTACTTAAGAATTTCTTCAATGTCGTTTTATCCAGTTTTCAAAGAACAATTTGGTGGAGCCTAGCGGGATCGAACCGCTGACCTCCTGCGTGCAAGGCAGGCGCTCTCCCAGCTGAGCTAAGGCCCCAAAAATAAAAAATGGTGGGCCTAAATGGACTCGAACCATCGACCTCACGCTTATCAGGCGTGCGCTCTAACCAGCTGAGCTATAGGCCCCTTTTGGGTAACAATATAGTTTTTTATATGAACCCTCAAAACTGAACAGCAAGATGTTAATCGTACAGACGAAGTCTGTATTCCGTTAATTTCCTTAGAAAGGAGGTGATCCAGCCGCACCTTCCGATACGGCTACCTTGTTACGACTTCACCCCAATCATCTATCCCACCTTCGGCGGCTGGCCCCAAAAGGTTAC